>NZ_LNII01000071.1:0-463 GCF_001463365.1 Enterobacter sp. 50793107
AGCGCGCGCAGCGGACAGGACTCCACGCAAATCGGCTTTTTGCCCTCTGCGACGCGGTCATGGCAGCCGTCGCACTTGGTCATGTGGCCTTTGGCGGCGTTGTACTGCGGCGCACCGTACGGACAGGCCATATGGCAGTAGCGGCAGCCGATGCAGACATCCTCATCCACCACCACAAACCCGTCATCGCGCTTGTGCATTGCCCCGCTCGGGCACACTTTGGTGCAGGCCGGATCTTCACAGTGGTTACAGGCAATCGACAGGTAATAGGCAAAGACGTTCTGATGCCAGACGCCGTTATCCTCCTGCCAGTCGCCGCCCGCGTATTCGTAGATCCGGCGGAAGCTGACGTCCGGGGTCAGGTCTTTGTAATCCTTGCAGGCCAGCTCGCAGGTTTTGCACCCGGTGCAACGGCTGGAGTCAATAAAAAATCCATACTGGGTTGTCATCGGTTACTCCTTAC
>NZ_LNII01000072.1:0-232 GCF_001463365.1 Enterobacter sp. 50793107
CTGAGGGTTCCCCAGAAAAATGAAAAGCACGATGAAGTGTGATCTACTGGTTGCGCTAACAAATCAGAAGAGACCTCATCGTGCCTTTACAGACAGTCTGCCAGAAATTTTTCTCCGCGTCTTTACCGGACGTTCACAGCTTCCGGATTAATGTCCTTGTTTCCATGGCCGTTGCCCTCACGCACGGTGCGGATCTGACCCTGACCAGCCTTGGTCGCACTCTTCCCGGCAG
>NZ_LNII01000073.1:0-434 GCF_001463365.1 Enterobacter sp. 50793107
TTGCGCACGGCTTCGGTGAGAATACCGCCCTGGCCGTAGCCGACGTAGCCCGGCGGGGAACCCTTGAGCTGGGAGACGGTGTGCGGCTCCTGGTATTCGGAGAGGTTGATGGTTATCAGGGATTTCTCGCCGCCAAACAGTTCGTCCGCCAGCGCCAGGGCGGTTTCGGTCTTGCCGGTGCCGCTCGGTCCGGTCAGCAGGAACACGCCCTGTGGGCCGTTTTCTGGTGTCAGCCCGGTTTTTGCCGCGCGCAGGCGCTGGGTGATGGCGTTCAGCGCCGCATCCTGGCCCACCACGCGTTTACCGAGGTGCTCTTCGAGGCGTAACAGTTCCGTCTGTTCATCCTTCATTAATGAGGAGAGCGGCACACCGGTCCAGTCGGCAATCACCGTGGCAACGGTACGCGCGTCCACATCCAGCCCCAGCAGCGGGTT
>NZ_LNII01000074.1:0-9877 GCF_001463365.1 Enterobacter sp. 50793107
AAGGTATCGGACCAGGCCGCCCCAGCATGACAGAGCAAGGACAATCAGCCATGACACTCCGGCAATGCTTTCTTTATCTTGCATACGTTTAGCCATATCACCTCCGAAAGAACGGGGTGCTGTTTGTGTAGAGTGGAAGGATGCCAGGAAACAACGACCGGACATCGCAAATAAAAAAGCCAGCGACAGGCTGGCAATGTGAGGGTAAGGCAATGTCGGCTCTCTGGCCGAAGGGTCCCAGGTAGTGGGTTTGGGTGTGGTGACCGGTGCTGCTATCCGGCATTCATGGCTATCGCTTTACGACGCCATCAGGACATTCACCACAACGGGGATCGCTTTGCCGCGCCAGGGAAATGTACCTGGTCTCACCGGGATGCCGTCACATACTCAAAGCGATTTCCGTTATGCAGAAATGAAAAAGCCACCGGCGTTAACCAGTGGCTCTAAATTATTGGTGATGGCTCAAGTCGCGTTTTTGCTGTCGCCACACAATTCAGCTTTTGGGCTTTCGATGTCCCCGATTCATGAGCGCTGTCATCTTGCACTTCATCACCTCAACGAAGGCATTAACCCATCGTTAGAATCGAGATTAACCAAAAATCGCCACTTTGTAAATAGATTTCCTACAGAAAGTTAATCCTGTAGGAAATATTTCTCATTGCGTAACTTTTTTGAGCATGCTGTTGGCATATTCCTCCTGCTTGAGGCACTCGCCAACCAGGCTTTCGAAGAAGTCTTTGTAGGATCGGCGCCATGTCGTCTCCGGTATTTCGATAACGTTTTCACTAATGAATTTGCGGACGCTTTCTGGAAGCAGACGCGAATAACCACGACCATTGCAGCGTGAACATGTTTTGTTGGCCGGTACGCCACCTTGCTGACGTGTCTTCTCTTCGTCCAGTACGACACCCTTCCCATTGCAGCGGCATGCGTTGCTGACCACGCCCTTCCCTTTGCATTTTTGGCAAAGAACATTCACCGTCTCCCGCTTCTCTTTCAGGTGTGGTCTTCCAATGTGCTTCATGGTCATGACCTCTGCTTCAACGAAGCGATCACCATTGCAGCAGTCGCACGTGCGGGTGCTGGCAGCGCTGCGGGAGTAGTCCTCGAAGGCAAAGGTTGCGAGCAGCTGCATGACCTTCGGCTTAACATCAGATTCAAGTTTGCGTAGGGCGGCCACCTTGTCGCAGTTCTTCAGCGCGTACTGAGTAAGCAGATCAACCGCCTTATCACGGTCAAGGGAACTTATACCCATTTTCCCCAGGAAAGCGGTGTATCCCATCGATGCTCGTTCCTGAGTCATCCCCATGGCTGCCATTACGTCCGTACCAGTCAGAGAGTCAGACGCAGTAGCGCGAGGAGAATCACTGATCATGGTTGATTTTGCGAAGTGGAACTTCAGCGTGTTCTCAAGGTTCATTATGCGGCTTCCTTCTGTGGCTGATTGGTTTTGGTCTGGCTGTGCTTTGCTATTGGCGGCAGGTTGGCGCGCTTAACGCTTTCGGCCTGATACCGCAGGAAGTCTGTGTGGTTCATTCGGCCTCCAGTTCGGTGATGGTCAGTTCAAGCCTGCCGCCTTTCACGATTGGCATCCTCTTCACGCTGTAGTAGTCGACCTGCTGGTCATCGAGCCAGAACCCGGATTTCGTCAGGGCGTCGAAAGCAGCCTTTTGCAAGTTATCCAGGTCTCGTCGGCGGCGATCCGGCATGTGGCACTCGATACGGATTTTCACGGGTGTTGCCAGGCCAATATCCAGCATTGAGTCTTTGATGATTCTGCCGACGCTGTCGCGGTACGCCTGCCCCTCTGCGCTGATGTGCGTGCGTCCGCGGTTATGCCGGTAGTAGCGGTTGTTGCTCGGCGGCCACGGGAGGCTGATGCGGTATTCATTCATGCTTTTACGAGCCCCTCTTTAAGCCAGATGACCTGCGTGCGAGCCATACCTTCAAGCGCGCACTCTTTTGCATATTCCGCATCGACCAGGCGTGTTCGGCGATCAATCTCGTCGTGACAGCTGCTGCATGCGATGGTTGCGATCAGGTCAGGTGGCTTGATTCCGGTCCCGCAGAGGCCAGCAATACGGATGTGAGCCAGTACTGTGGTTTCAGGATTGCCGTTGCATACGCCGGGGATCCGCACCTGACATTCGCGGCCGCGCGCCGCCTTGCATAAATTAGCCATGCGCCCTCCGTGCCGCGAGACGCAGCCATTTCTGATCCACCAGGCGGGCGGTGTAGTCCTTGAAAGTCGGGATGTCGGAGGGCTTAACCGCAGGCTTACGCTGGCGGCGCGCCGGAACGCGGAAGATTTCGTTGGTGATGACGCGTGCGAGAGGACTACCCACGGGAAGCCCTCCACTCTTGCGCCCAGGCGATGCGCTTACTGGATGCTTCGGAGAACTTCACGCCGCGGTCGGCGCCGAACCAGTAAATCGCCTCGATGACGTCGACCATGTAGCGCTTGCTGGATTTGGATGTGCGGACGCCGAAATAAACGCGGCCACCGTTGATACCAGGCGCGGATTTCTGTTCCTGGTCCTGGGTCTGGTTCACCAGAACGGTGATAAGGTCCTTCCATTCCTCGCGGGTCAGCTTTTCGCCGTGCCAGATAACCTGGTCAGACAGGTCTTTTAGCAGTGGCCACATCAGGCGGTTCTGCTTATCAGTGCGCGTCTCTTCACGGGCCTCGACCACCATCGGCGCGCGAGGGTTTACTGGCAGGGTGCGAATGTACGCGATGAGGTTCTCTTTAACGGTGTCGTTAACGATGCAGTAGTGCTGTTTCATACGCCACCTCCGAGAGGTAACGCAGAATGCAGAAAATCGCAGGTGCATTTCTGCATCTGTGACAAGGTGAGGAGTTCAGATTGTGGTCGCATTTAAGTCCCCTTAAATGCGCAGAAGTCACCAATGGGTGTTCAGGCCATCAGCAAAGAAAGTATGGACGGTTGATTCAACAAAATCAACTCAAGAGAAAGGCCTCCGAAGAGGCCTGTTTGTTATGCGTCGAATGGGTTAGGCATCATCACCCCCGAAATATCCTAACCTTCCTCCGTGGTCGCCAATTACAATCCCGGAAATGAATATTCCGAATAGCCCCACAACAGAAAATGCAATGAGGTTAAATTCAAAGCCAGCTACAAAGACGCAGACTGATGCGACAATCAAAAGATACAGCAGCCAGAATTTTCGGTTCACGGCATCACCTCCTGCTGCGGTGATGCTGCTATCATCCGGCGATACACATCGTAGGTTCCGAATTGTTCATCACCAGCCTCAAGCATTTCATGGGTGGGTTCTTCTGGCACCAGCACCCAACCATCCGCAATCACCGGAGAGTTGCCAGCATCATAAGCAACGCGCAACCAGTGGAAAAATACCTCCGTCATCACGCACCCGTATTCGACGTCAATGGTGCCTGTCTGCTTAGAAAGCCACTGCTCGAATGGTAACTTGTAAGTCGTCGTTACAGGTTCAACCATATTGTTGGAGTCACCGGAATGGTCAACCATAGCGAGCTTATCCTCGGTATGGTTGGTTATCGCTTCATGAAAGCGTTCAAGCTCCACGTACTCCTGGCATGACCAACCGCCATCAATGAAATCACGAGCTTCAACAGCGTCGAAAGTGAATGATGTTTCGCTGCCAGTTGGTGAGGTTAATCCGTACAGGTCTGCTACCGGCTTAAATTGCGTGACTGGTATGGTACCTTCATTGGTGAGGGTACCAGCCTGAAGAATGGCGGCGCGGCAGGCGTTCCATCCGACAGCTTTTCCGTGTTCAAACGCGCTGTCAAAGTCATCATCCATTTCCATCGCATCAGGTACAGATACCGGCGCTGGCGGGGCGGTGTAAAGCGGCGTTACTTCTCGCAGCGGGTCGACGTAAGCATTGCCACTATCGAAGCTGACGTTGTTTTTTGCGCCGCCTCCTGACAGTAGCCACGCCACAGGCTCCGCTTCGAGCGATGCCAGCGCCAGCTTCATCGCCGCCAGCGCATTGGCTGCATCTTCGTTTACTGCGCCGGGCGTCGCATCTCGCTCTTCTTCGAGCTCCGCGATTGTCTTCATTAGCCATTCTTTGGTAAGGGTAATCATGATGCTGCTCCTTTAGCGTCTGCGGCGACGTTGACTCCAGCATCGTGCAGTGCCTCAAGAACCTGATGCTGCTTGTAAACCATTTCCGTGTGATACGGCTCATCGAAATCGACGCGATGCAACATGCTATAGCGCTGTGGAAGTACAACCTCCCGCGCCTCCAGCTCAGAAATCCGCTTCTCTGCGGCTTCCAGCTCATCCAGCAGAGCCAGCAAGTTTTCCGGCCCGGTGAGCAGGTTGAATGCATTCGCCGCGTCAACATCACCATTGACGTTTAGCAGCGCCTCATCAAACAACTCATCATTCGGCATCATAAGCAGGCGCTTCATTGCCGGTAGAGCCTTCTCCGCCGCTTCACGTAACGCGCGTTTGTCGATGTTGCTCATTGGACGGCCTCCTTCACTTCCTTATCGCCATTTACCCATCCTTCCTGGAAATCAACATCACCTGGGTAGATGCATTTTGCAGCGTGCTGAACATCACTCCAGTTCATGTTATTTGCTGCCCAGTCTTCTATTTCAAAATCATCAGAGCGGAATAGCGGAAGGGTGTCTTCTGCCAAACTACGGTATAAATCACCGCCAAACTCTTTGGCGTAATGCTCAGCTCTGTGCGTGGCAATCAACTGGACTGGCACTGCCCAAACACTGCTGTCAGGCATCGTGACGTGAAGCTCTTTATCGATTACTCTGCTCATGACTGCACTCCTTTGCGAAGCTCTTCGATGGATTCATTTAACTTGTCGCGGATAACTTCAAGGCCTTCAGCATTACTGCTGGCGATAATAAATACGGAATCAACCTGTTCCGCCGTCTTCCCTTTTGTCCATTCGTAGCTCGTACCCACACCGCCAGTTTTCTCGCGAACCGGAGCAAAATTAATTCCAGCATCACCGTTTTCGAATGTCACCGCGCCAACCATCACATCACCATTGCCGAAGTGGGCATGGATACAACCGTGCTGGAATGAGAACCCGCGCTTACTGGCGTACTCGGTCACACCCTGAGCCCGCACTTCAGCCAGGAAAGCCTGGTACGCAGGAATCTGCATCACAGCCAGCGATCGAATTATCTTCTGAACTTCTGCCGGGCACTGCTCATAGTGATCATCTGTGATGAACACTGCCTCGTTGTGGATTGCTTCGACTGCACGCAACTCCGCAGCCAGCGCCGCGCATTTGGCTTCACCTTCAGCCACGCCAGCCAGGTACGCTTCGAACATGTGCTGCGTCTTCTCGTGCACAAAGCTTCTGTCGTCTTCCATCGCTGGCGAGCAGCCGTTGTTGTTCTTGGTAAACCACTCGATAAATTTCTGTTTCATACCCCTACCCTCCCCCAAACCATCAATACTCGCTTCATAGCCGCGCTGTTGCGGCATTCCTGAAATATTCCGTTGGTGCAGCTGCGTGCGGTGCCGTCCCGCTCTTCCGGCGTCGCCAGACGATAAGTCACCGTTCGCCATACCTTGCTCACGCGCACAATCTTGCGGGCCCGCTCCAAGTCGATAGCGTTCTTCGTGATGCAGTTGATGGTCATGCCGCACTCTGTGGCCACATCCTTCGCGGTGAAGGTCCGGTGCGTTTCGAGATAACGCAGAATTGCCTGTTTGCCTTTCATCGTCTTAGCACTCATAGTCAGCCTCCTGTTGCATCTGGCCGCTGTAGGTGAAATCTACCGGGTCCAGGCCTGAGTAGCGGCTGCTGAAGTGGTAGGTCTTTTCTGCCCCCGGCGCATGGCGGGACTTCACACAGATGATTTCGGTGATGCCTTTCAGTTCTGTGTTCGGGTTGTATTTCTCATCCCGGTAGATCATGAAAATCACATCGGCTTCCTGCTCGATAACACCGGACTCGCGGAGGTCAGCTGCGACCGGACGCTTATTAGCACGTTCTTCGACCTTACGGTTAAGCTGAGCCAGTGCGATGACCGGGCAACGCAACTCTTTCGCCAGGTTTTTCAGGCCGGTTGCGATCTCCCCTACGCTGCGGTTCATGTTCTCAGGGTCAGACATGCGCATCTTCTGGAGGTAATCGACAATGAGCACACCAAGTCCACCCAGTTTCTTGCTCATTCGCCTGGCTTCCGCTCGCACCTGATGAACGCTGAGGGATGGCTTGTCGTTGATATAGATCGGGGCTTCGATGAAATCCTTCATGCAGTGGCCGACCTTTCCCCAGGCACCATCCATCACGCCGCTCTGCTTGCTGAGTAAATCCTCTTTGCTCACCCGGGCCCGGTGGAACGCGACTCGCTCAGAGATTTGTTCCACTGGCATCTCGAGACTGAAGAACAGCACCGGCTTTTTGTTTTTCAGGCCGACTGTCTCGGTCACGGTGGTGCTGAACATAGTTTTCCCCATGCCAGGGCGCCCGCCGACAACGATGAAATCGGTGTTGTTGAACCCGCCGAATGCGCTGTCGATGGTTGCCATGCCCAGCTCGGTTTTGTGCTTCCAGATATCGCCGCTGATAATCGACTGGATAGTCTCGAGGGACATGTCGATCCCGGTGGTGATGTGCTCGGTGCCGTAGTCGGTGTTGTGCTCGATGCCAGAGATATCCGCCTGTATGTTGCCGATGATGTCAGCGATACCCTCACTGGATGGTTCGGACAGCTTCTGGATCCCTACCTGTAGCGCCAGGGTCATCCGGCGGCCGAGATGCATTTCCCGCAACTTTTCGCAGTACGAGGCAAGGTTCGCGAACGACGGTGTATTTTTGCTGCATTCAGCCAGGTAAGCGAATCCCCCGGCACTTTCCAGCGCGCCAAGCCGTTCAAGGTCGCTGGTCAACGTCAGCAGGTCTATCTTCTCCCCGGACTCGTTGAGGCGTTTGTAGGACCGCAGAGCCACCTTGTGAGGCGTTGCTGTGAAGTGGTCCTCAGTCAGCCCCTCAATCGCGTCAGTCGCCATGTCAACGCCGTCTGTGCGGCCCGCTGCGAGCATGATCCCGCCGATGACGGCCTGCTCAACGTACAAATCGATAAAACGGCTCATGCTATGACTCCCTTGCGCTCACGGTGCTCGTTGATGGCCTGCTCGTAGACAGATCCCCAGTTCTTCGGATTCAGTATCCAGTCGAGAGTCAGCCATGGCTGATCGCCTCTGGTTCCGAACAGGGAAGACTTGCTAATCAGCTCGAAGGCCATTCCCATGTGCTTCAGTTCTCGCCAGTTGCCCTGGGTGGTTTTGCCGTTCCACACAGCTTCCAGGTCTCGATAGGCCGGACGGCGGCGGTTCCACTCATGCAGTGAAACGGCCTTCGAAGGGAATTTTTCATTCCAGAGCTTGATGATCTCTTCGTGTGGACAGGCTTTCGGGTTGCTTCCATGACCATCTGCCCATATCAGGGCGTCTGACAGGTATCCATCAAAGCGGGTCATACGGCACAGGTTCTCTGGCTTGAAGCTGTGACCCCAGTTCACATGGGCCCAGCGGATAACCAGCTTCAGCTCTTCAGCGGTGTAGCACTGGTCTTTGCTCTTCACCGTGGAGAGAGCTTTCTCAAAAGGCGCCAGTGCAGCACAACGACTACCCGTTAGCTCGTTGAAGTAATCCATCACTTCCTGAGCGAGTGAGTTTTCCCCCTGGGGGGATTTAGGGGGATCTTTTCTTTCTTTCTTTTGAATAGTTTCTTTTGTGTTTAGCTGAGTTGGCTTATTGGTATTAGCTGACTTGGCTAATGTTTCATTAGCTGTTTCGGCTAATGATTTGCCATTTTGGCTAATGCTGAAATTCCAGTCAGAAATCACCTTATTCACCCCGATCGCTAGGCCGTTGGTAACGATGATGTTCATTGCAATCATCTCGTTCTTGGCCTTGCAGACATGCGTATGGTGAATGCCGGTCATTGCTGCAATCTGGGTATTGGTAATGCGGTCAAACTTTTTCCCGAACCCGTAAGTTTTGCGGATCACCGCCAGAACGACCTTCAGCTGGCGAGCCGTTAAATCAGCAGCCATAACCGCTTCCAGCAGCTCGTTAGCGATGCGGGTATACCCATCATCGATATCTGCCACCTGACGCTCCACGACCGTTACAGACGGTCTGAAAGGTATTACTTTTGCGAGGCTACCCACGGCCACTCTCCTTACGTTTCAGTTCTTCCAGGATGGCGCGCATCTTCTCTGCCACAATCGGGTTAACCGAGCGGATGAAGCGGTCGCGGGTTATGTTTTTATGTACAGCGGTATGGTAATAGCGTGGATTTTTTGCCATTATTCCTCCTGCAACTACTGTCGTTTTTGCACCAGAAAGCCGTGAGTGTTAGCGCACCGCGGCTTTCGACCTTTCTGCGTTCATGCTTCAAAATCTCCCTTCACCCCATCCCTGTTCGAAATCAGGATGGCCAGCAGCAGCGACATGTTCGGCACCAGGTTCTCCCGCCACCGGCTGACTGTGGATTTGTTGATGCCAGCTACTTCGGCTATCCGGGCGGTACCCAGATCAGCGATTTGACGCTGCACCCAACTCTCAATTCGTCGTGCCTCCGCTTTGTTGCGTGTCGTTAAGGTTTCCATTTGCGATACTTCCTCTGATTTAATTGGTTATGGCCGCCGTTAAGCGGCATGGTTCTCTGGGTGTGGAAACAGGTCGGGAAGATCAGGTCGAATTTCGTGTGCCTTAATCTCGCCACCAGTAGCGTTTACGATGGCTGTTACTTTTTCCGGAGATACGGAACCACCGTTAAGCCACTTGTGAACCGCTGGCTGGCTAACGCCGCAAATATCTGCGAGTCGCTTCTGGCTGCCAACGATTTCTAAAGCTCGTTGAATAACTTTGTTCATGGATTTTACCTATCCGATTACTGGATTAATGAAAAGATAACCCAAGTTATGGGTATTGTCCATAACCTTTGTTATTTTACTCTACATAACCTCGGTTATATATTGATAAGATGAAAACATTTGCAGAACGACTGAACGCGGCTATGTCGGCCGCTGACATATCTCAAGGACAGTTGGCTGATAAAGTCGGTATATCCCAGCCTGCAATTCAAAAGATGACGTCAGGTAAAACGAGCGGCAGCCGTAAGATGGTCGAGCTAGCTCATGCTCTGGGTGTAAGGCCGGAATGGCTTAGTTCTGGAGTGGGGGAAATGCGGATTGATGGTAATGTGCCATCGGCGGCCCAACCTGTCTCGGAAACAATTGATGTCTTTCGGGTTGATGTTTTAGACCTGAAAGTAAGCGCTGGTCCGGGGTCTTTTATGATTTCTGAATTTGTTGAGGTCCTGCATGCTATTGAGTTCACAACTGAGCATGCCAGATCTCTTTTCGGGAACCGCACTCAAAATGATGTGAAGGTGATGACCGTAGACGGTGACAGCATGTGCCCAACAATTCAGTCGGGAGATCGCCTGTTCTTTGACGTTTCGGTGAGGAACTTCAAGGTTGACGGAGTATACGCATTTGTCTTCGGGCAGCACTTCCATGTCAAGCGTCTGCAAATGCAGGGCCTGCAATTAGCCGTGCTTTCAGATAACCCGGCTTACAAAGATTGGTATGTGACAGAAGAAAGTCAGGACCAGCTATACATCATGGGTAAAGCGCTTATTCACGAATCGATAGCTTACAACAAACTGTAGCAGTGGCCGGAAGAGACTTTTGGTTAGAGAAGAAGCTGCGGCTGGTGTGATAGTGATCATCATTCTCAGTGATTGATGAAAATCATCATAAAGTTTGTGTTCTTTTAGTCGATTTTAAGTGTATATATATCATGTGCGCGCGATATAGAGATGTTTCCTTTCAAAGTCAATTATTTCATTGCTAAATCGTGCGTAT